>NZ_JBETMF010000020.1:0-46154 GCF_040427045.1 Agrobacterium vacciniicorymbosi | reverse complement strand
GCCGCAACCATGCGGAAAATTATCATAACTATAAACGCAAGGCTCAGAGACGACTTAATGCAACAGAGTTGATGACGTTTACGTCTAGAGGGTTTCCGCATTTTTCACCCCTTGAACGTATAGGCCTCAATCGACTCCTGCTTCATCTCAATCGAAAAACCCGCCATTTTCGGCGGCATGTAAGCGGCATCCCTGATGTCGCAGGGCTCGATGAAATGTTCGTGCAGATGGTCGACATATTCGATCACGCGACCGTCCTTAGTGCCTGATACGACCAGATAATCGATCATCGACAGATGCTGCACGTATTCGCAGAGACCAACGCCACCGGCATGCGGCCAGACGGGCAGGCCGTATTTTGCGGCGATCAGCAGCACGGCCAGCACTTCGTTGAGACCGCCCATGCGGCAGCTGTCGATCTGCACGACGTCTATCGCACCTCCGGCGATGAACTGCTTGAACATGATGCGGTTCTGGCACATTTCACCCGTCGCGACCTTGACCGAACCGATTGCCTTGCGGATTTTGCGATGGCCGGCAATATCGTCAGGGCTGGTCGGCTCTTCGATGAAAAAGGGCTTGGCGAAAGCGAGCTTGTTGACCCACTCGATGGCCTGATCGACCTCCCAGACCTGATTGGCATCGATCATCAGATACCGGTCGGGACCGATGACCTCGCGGGCGATGGTCAGGCGACGAATATCGTCTTCGAGATCGCGCCCCACCTTCATCTTCACATGGTTGAAACCGGCATCGATGGCTTCCTGGCACAGACGGCGCAGCTTCTCATCGCCGTACCCCAGCCAGCCAGCAGAGGTCGTATAGCAGGCGTAACCCTCGTTTTTGAGGATTTCGGTGCGCTCTGCTTTGCCGCTCTCGGCCTTTTTGAGAATGGTCAACGCATCGTCGCGCGTCAGAACATCGGTGAGATAGCGGTAATCGACGATATCCGCGATCTGCTCCGGGCTCATCTCGGCCACCAGTTGCCACACTGGCTTGCCCGCCTGTTTCGCCAGCAAATCCCAGACGGCATTGACGACCGCACCGGTGGCCAGATGCATCGCACCCTTATCCGGCCCGATCCAGCGGAGCTGGCTGTCGCTTGTCAGATGACGCCAGTATTTGCCCGGATTTTCGAGTACGGTGGAGAGATCGGTACCAACAACCAGATGCCGCATCGCTTCGATGGCCATGCAGCAGATGTCGTTGCCGCGCCCAATGGTGAAGGTCAGGCCATGGCCTTTCAATGCCGTGTCATCGGTATCGAGAATAACGTAAGCCGCCGAATAATCCGGGTCCGGGTTCATCGCATCCGAGCCATCAAGGCTCTGGGATGTGGGAAAACGCAGATCGAAAACGCGCAGGTCTGTGATTTTGGTCATGGCCGTTTACTCGCGGTCAGAGGTCATAAATTCGTTTCGTCAGGCTTTATCGAACGGCTCACGCCACTTCGACCATGCCCTTGATGACACCAGCCTTGGGATTGGTGAGATCGGCAAAGCGGGATGGAACATCGGCAAGCACCATGCGGTGGGTAATCAATGCCTCCGGCACTTTGCCAGCGCGCTGCGCTTCCAACACCGCCCGGAAATCCTCGAGCGTCGCGTTGCGGCTGCCCAGCAACGTGGTTTCGCGCTTGTGAAACTCCGGGTCGTTGAAGCTGATGTCGCTGGCGACGATGGAGACGAGAACGTAAGAGCCGCCATGGCCGACGAAGGAAAAGCCGCGTTCCATCGCTTTCGGATTGCCCGTGGCATCGAACACCACATCGAAGAAATCACCGCCGGTGATCTCCGAAAGCCTGTCCTTGTCACCCTCACCGAGTTGCACGATGTTAGAGACGCCAAGCTGCTCTTTGCAGAAATCGAGCCTGTCTTCGCGGCTGTCGATCATCGTCACCGCGCCGCCATTTAGAACCGCAAAGACGGCAACCGCCATGCCAATGGGACCGGCACCGACGATCAGAACCTGCTGACCTTTTTCCACCGCCGCGCGACGCACGGCATGAGCGCCTATGGCAAGAAACTCCGTCATCGCCGCCTGATCGAGACTGAGGCCATCCGCCTTCAGCACGAATTGCCGGGGAACGCTGAGATATTCCACCATGCCGCCATCGCGATGAACACCAAGAACGCCGATGTTGCGGCAGCAATTGCTCTTGCCCTTCAAGCAGGCATTGCACTTGCCGCAGGAAAGATAGGGAATGATGGTGACGACATCACCCTCGGCCAACCCACTGCCTTCAGGTGCCTCTTCGACCGTGCCAGACAGTTCGTGGCCCATGATGCGGGGATAGGAAAGGTAGGGCTGGTTGCCGGTGAAAATGTGCAAATCCGTGCCGCAGACACCGATGCGGCGAATGCGCACCAGAACCTCGCCCTCGGCGCGATGCGGCTTTGGCAATTCCTTTGCGGAAAGAAGCCCCGGTTTATCGCAAAAAATCGCCAGCATGGATCACCTGTCGGAAAGAGAATAGAAACGCACGGCATTGCCGCCAAAAATGGCTTCGTGATGGGGAGGGGGGATGATCTCGCGGCAGAAATCGAGCCACTGCTGATAATCGCCCGCCAAATGCAGAACCGGCCAGTCACTGCCGAAGATCACGTGGTCCGGCCCAAAGAGTTCAAGAATGGTTTCGGCGTAGGGTCGAACCGACTCCGGCTTCTGCTCACCGCGCTCCGTCAACAGGCCGGAAAGCTTGCAATGAACATTCGGCAGCTCTGCGAGTGCCGCCATGTCCCTACGCCAGTCGATGTAATGGCCTGTGGCAATCAATGGCTTTGCGCCATGGTCGATGACGATGGGAAGGGCCGGATAACGCGTCGCAAATGTGAGTAGATGCGGCAGATGCGGCGGTAGAACCAGCGCGTCAAAAACAAGACCATTGTTGATCAAGGCCATTACGGCAGGTTCGAGCGCCGGATCATCGATCCAGCCGATATCCGCGATATCCTGCAACATGGGTCGCACGGCCTTGAAGGCGTGGTGGGTAGCGCGGCGGGTGATCTGCGCAGGCGCATCCGCCGCTTTCATATCCACCCAGCCAACAACGCCTTTGATGAAACCATGCTGATCCGCAAGGTCCAACATGAAGTCGGTATCGGCAGCCGTCTCCATCGTCTGCACCAGCACCGTTCCGCTCACACCGGCCTTTTCCATCAGAGTCAGGAGATCATCCGGCAAGAAATCCCGGTAGATCGCCCCCAGGGAAGGCGGCGGCCACTGACCGGCGCGGTCCTTCAAAAGCCAGAAATGCTGATGGGCGTCGATGATCATGATGACACCTTGGCCCGCGGCACCGGTGCGCCCTCGGCAAGCAAGCCACGCACTTCCAGCTCAGACCAGAACCTTGAAGGAATATCCTGCTCGAACCATGCGATGTTGGAAGAAAGCTGTTCAGCATTGCGTGCGCCGGAGACCACAGTCACGCAGGCGGGGTGGGCAAGGGGAAACTGTAAGGCGGCGGCTTGCAAGGACACACCCAGTTCCTCGCAGACACTATGCAGCGAATCCACCCTGGCCAGAATCTCCGGCGGTGCATCCGCATAATTGAATTTGCGATTGCCGGCAAGAATACCGGAATTGAAGGCACCAGCAGCAACGATAGCGACACCGCGCTTTGCGCAATTGTTCATGAAATCCAGGCTTTCCTGCTCCAGCAGCGTATAGCGCCCGGCGAGCATGGCAACATCAATGTCGAAAATCTCCATCGTGTCGCGCACGACTTCCCACTCATTAACGCCCAGACCAACCGCACCCGTCGATCCCTCATCCCGCAGCTTTGCGAGCGCCTTGAAGCCACCACCGGTGGTCAACTGCTCCCAGTAATGCTGATGCTTATCGCCATGGGTCATGGGGCCGATGTCGTGAATGTAGAGAATATCAGGCTTCAGAATGCCAAGCCGCTGCTGGCTGGCCTCGAAAGATCGCAAAATGCCGTCATGGGAATAATCATAGACCGGGCGGAAGGGCAGGGGCGCGATATAGGCATCCTCTTCCGGACCCACCGTCGCGTCCGGCACCATGACGCGACCGACCTTGGTGCTGAGCGTATAATCCGCCCGCTCATGCTCCGTCACCATGGTTCCCAAGCGGCGCTCAGAGCGGGTGTAGCCGTAAAAAGGTGCAGTATCGAAATAACGTATGCCGTGCTCCCATGCCGTGTCGAAAGCACCTTTCGATTCCGCATAGGGCGTGACCCGGTAAAGATTACCCATCTGGGCGCAGCCAAGGCCCATCACGGTCACATCCACATCACGGCGGGGGATTTTACGTTTTTCGGAGACTTTCATCGCGGCACTTTCGAAAGCTAGCTCTTGGCAATTGGTGTTTTGGGACGTGATCCTCGGGTTTGTCCCGAGGATACATTTACGTCGCAAAAACCGAAAGGTTGGCAGATGCTCGGGACAGGCCCGAGCATGACGTCAAACGGACCTTAGTAAAGAACGTTCTTCGCTTCCGGCTTGTCGATATTGCCCTTGGTCACGACCACGACACCGGTATCGACGAACTTCTCGACCTTCTCCTTGTTAATGAGCTTGGTGACGGTTTCCACGCCCTTTTCGCCCATCTGGTAGGAGCCCTGCACCACGATGCCAGCAAGCGTGCCATCCTTGACGAAACCCTGAAGGTCCTGATTGCCGTCGAAGCCGATGGCCACGACCTTACCAGCCTTGCCGGATTGCGCCAGCGCGCGGCCAACACCAATCGCGGTCGGCTCATTGGCGCCGAAAATGCCCTTGAGGTCGGAATTGGCGGCCAGAACGTCAGTGGTCTGGTTCAGCGCCGTCGCCATCTGCGACTGCGAATAATAGGGGCCGACGATCTGAAGCTTGGAATTTGCCTTGATGTAATCGGTAAAGCCGCCGACGCGACCGATTTCCGAACCGGCACCGGCCACATAGGACATGACGGCGATCTGGCCTTCCTTGCCAACCTTGTCGATCAGAGCCTGTGCAGCCAGTTCGCCAGCCTTCTTGTTGTCTGTGGCGAGGAAGGACTGGTAATATTGCTCGGCACCCTTGGCGAGCTGCGAGTCAACGATCACCACCGGAATACGAGCTTCCCAGGCTTTCTTGACGGCAGGAACCAGCGCGTCCGGATCAGACGGCGCCAGAACGATTCCGGATACCTTACGGTTGACGGCGTTCTCAACCATGTTGACCTGATCGGCGATGGCCGATTCCGAAGCCGGGCCCTGGAAGGTCATGGTGTTGCCGGACGAACTCTTCATCGCGGCATCGGCACCTTTCTGCACGTTCTGCCAGAACGTGGAATTCACGGTCTTGACGATGACGGCGATTTCACCCGCCTGAACGGTCGATACGCTCCACAGCGCAATGGCCGAGGTCAAAAGTACGGTGGTCAGTTTCTTCATGTTTTCCTCCATTGTCCCGGCAAAGCGATATCTCCTCGTCGCCACCAGGTTATCCCGCGGATTGGGTCCGCACCCTCCCGCATGTCTTCCGCACCGGGAAGATCATGCGCCATTCGAAACTCCATCAGCGGCGGTTGCGCAGCTGGTCTATCCACACCGTGCCCAGAATGACGAGGCCGATGATGATCTGTTGCGTGAAGGCCGAAACGCCGTTCATGTTGAGGCCATTGCGCAAAATGCCGATGACGAAAGCACCAATCGCCGTGCCGGAAATGGTGCCGA
Organism: Agrobacterium vacciniicorymbosi; assembly: GCF_040427045.1. Lineage (NCBI taxonomy): Bacteria > Pseudomonadati > Pseudomonadota > Alphaproteobacteria > Hyphomicrobiales > Rhizobiaceae > Agrobacterium > Agrobacterium vacciniicorymbosi. The sequence goes on along the minus strand of NZ_JBETMF010000020.1, from coordinate 40,495 downwards.
CGCCGCCAATCAGCGACGTGCCGCCGATCACGGCACTGGCAATCGCATCCAGCTCATACATCACGCCTTCGTTCGGCTGTGCCGTAACCAGGCGCGACATCAGCACACAGCCGGTGAGGCCCGCCAACGTACCCGACAGCACATAGGTAAAATTGGTGACGCGGGCGACATTGACGCCGGACAGGCGCGCGGCTTCCGCGTTCGAACCAACGGCATAGATATGACGGCCAAGCACAGAGCGGTTGAGCATGAAGGACACGGCAATCGCAATCACGATCATCAGGATGACCGGATAGGGAATGCCCGGAAAGACCACATTCGGAAAGCCGTCATCGCCAATGGTGACGATGCGAAACAAAGCGCCATTGCCCAGTTCACCGAAGGATTCGCCAAGACCGGAAACGGCACGCGCGCCAGTGATCTGCAAGGCGACGCCGCGCGCGATCAACATCATGCCAAGTGTGGCAATAAAGGGCGGCAGCTTGAAGCGGGTGACGAGCAGGCCGTTGATGAGGCCGCACAGAGATCCGGTCAGAATGCCGAAGAACATACCGACAGGCACCGGCATTCCCAACTCCTTCACCGCCAAGGCAGCAACCACACCGGCAAGCGCCAGCACCGAGCCCACGGAGAGATCGATGCCGCCGGTGATGATGACGCAGGTCGCACCGATGCCCAGAAGCGCAATCGACGTCACCTGAAGTGCAATCGTCATGGCGTTGTTGACGGTGAAGAAGGCGCTGCTGGTGGCGGAAAACACCATGGTCAGCACGACAAGACTGCCGAGGGCCGCAAATTTCTGAATGATGTCCTTCTGCCGGTCGCTGAAGGAAAAGCTCTTGGGCGCGTCTGCACTATCTGACATGTCTATCCCCGCTGCTATAGCCAGAGGCATAGCGCATGATTTCTTCCTGAGTGGTCTTGGCCGTTTCCACGATGCCGGTAATCGTGCCTTCATGGAACACGGCGATGCGGTCCGTCAGGCCCAGCACTTCCGGCAGTTCCGAACTGATGAGAATGACGCCGATGCCTTTGGCCGCAAGCTCGTCCATGATCTTGTAGATCGCAAATTTTGCACCGACATCGATGCCACGCGTAGGCTCATCGAAGAACAGAATGCGCGATTGGCGAAACAGCCATTTGCCGATGATGATTTTCTGCTGGTTGCCGCCGGATAGAAGCCGCACCGTCTGCTTGATCGAGGGCGTGCGGATGTTCAAAAGATCAACATAGCGGCGAGCGGCATCGTCGTGCTTTTTGAAATCGATGAGGCCAAAGCGGTTGGACACCTCGTCCATATTGGCCAGAGACGTATTGGCTGCCACCGACATCTTGACCGCGAGGCCATCGCTCTTCCGATCCTCCGAAAGATAGGCGATGCCTTCCGCGATCGCATCCTGCGGCGAGGTAATGGAAAGTTCGCGACCTTCGAAGGTGATCGTTCCTGCATCGAACGCATCAGCCCCGAAAATCGCCCGCGCCACTTCGGTACGACCGGCGCCCATCAACCCGGCAAAACCGAGAATTTCACCACGACGCAGATCGAAGCTGACATCATGAAACACGCCCTTGCGTGTCAGGCCCTTCACCGAGAAGATCACCTCATCCGTTGGTTTCGATGTTCTCTCGGGAAATTTTTCTTCCAGAGAACGGCCGACCATCCGGGTCACGATATCGTCCACGGTGATATCAGCAAAATTATCCGTCGAAATATAGCGGCCATCACGCAGCACCGTAACGCGGTCAACGATCTCAGCCATTTCATCCAGCCGGTGCGAAATATAGACGATGCCGACGCCAGAGGCTTTGAGATCGCGGATGACCTTGAACAGCAGCCGCGTTTCCTGTTCTGTTAACGAGGATGTCGGCTCATCCATGATGAGAACTTCAGCATCCAGCGACAGCGCCTTGGCAATTTCCACCATCTGAGACTGTGCAACGGAAAGGCCACGCACCATCTGATCGGGATTGAGATCAATGCCCAGCCGGTCGAGACAGCGTTTGGCATCCGCACGCAGCTTTTTGCGGTCGACCAGAAAACCCTTTCGGGGCTCGCGTGCCAGATAGATGTTTTCGGCAATGGTCAGATGCGGAACGAGGTTCAGTTCCTGATGGATGATGGCGATGCCAGCCGCTTCCGATTCCAGTGGCGAGGCGTACTGAACTTGTCGACCCTTGTGCAGAATCGTGCCGCTGGTGGGCTGATAGACGCCGCTGACGATTTTCATCAGCGTCGATTTTCCGGCGCCATTTTCACCGCAGACGGCATGAACCTCGCCCGACAGCAGATCAAACTGCACGTCGCTCAGCGCTTTGACGCCGGGAAATTCCTTGCTGATATTGTCAAGGCGAAGCAGGACGCGACCATGCTGACGCAGCGTGGCTCCGGTCGCGGAATCGTCCTGAATAACCGATGCGCCCTGCGACATCCCTCACATCCTCCCGGTAACGCCTCAACTCCACCCAAGGCGTTTCGAATAGGCGGAATGGTTAGGCCGCATTTTTATCTTGGTCAAGCCAATTTTGGGATATTGATGCAAGTGGCCTAATAAGCGAAATTCATAAATCGAAATAGATCAGTTAGTTCAATGAAATAAACATTATCTTGCGTCTCTCTCACGTTGACGATACGGTAAGGCCAAATCGATACTGGCGGAAAGTTCTCACGAAATCCCATGAATGGTCAGGCCAAAATTCTGGAGCCACGCAGGCTCTATCAGCAGATCGCAGATCAAATTCGTGAGCTGATCGACAGTGGCGAGTTTCTGGCGGGTGCACGCCTGCCGGCGGAGCGGGAACTGGCGCAAAGGCTTGGCGTATCACGACCCTCATTGCGAGAAGCCCTCATCGCGCTGGAAATCGATGGCAGTGTCGAAATCCGTATGGGCTCTGGCGTCTATGTCTCGTCGGAACCAGCGCAGTCGCCTGCCAGAACAAAGTCTCTGGGCGAAAGCCCTTCGGAACTCATGCAGGCGCGCGCAGCATTGGAAGGCACGACCATCGTGTTGGCCGCAAGCCGTATCGATGCAGCTGCCCTGGAAACGCTACGCGCCACTCTGGATGCCATGCGCAGCGAGATCGAAGCGGGGCGCAAGCCGCTCGATCAGGACAGGCAGTTTCACGTCATCATTGCCGAGCAATCCGGCAACAGCGTCTTGGCGCGGCTTGTAGGTGATTTGTTCGATGAGCGCCACAGCCCGATTTCGGCGCAATTTCGTGTCAAATTCGAAGACAAGGACACATGGATTTTTGCGTTGCAGGAGCATGAGGCCATTCTGTCCGCTCTTGAGGCCAAAGACCCATTGCTGGCGCAGGCAGCCATGCACAGCCATCTGGACAGTTCACGGCGACGATGGGTCGAGAACTGAGACTTAAAATAAAAGAATTCGCGAGGAGGAGACCGCGTGACAGAGAATTCAGAAGCAACCATTTTGCTCAACACGCGCGACAATGTTGCCGTAGCCCGGCGCTCGATCCAACCGGGGGGAGAGACGGGCCGCAGCGGCCTTCAGGCGCTGGAGCTGATCGGGCGTGGTCATAAGGTGGCGCTGAAAACCATCAAAACCGGTGAGGAGGTTCTGAAATACGGACAGGTCATCGGCATGGCAACGCAGGACATAGAGCCGGGCCGTCTCGTGCATTTGCACAACCTTGCCATGGTACCATCTGAACATGCCCACCAGTTCAGCGTCGATATCGATGAAAAAGGCATGCTACCGCTTGCGGAGCGCCGCACCTTCCTGGGCTTTGACCGGGGAACCGGTGGTGTCGGCACGCGCAATTACATCGGTGTCATCGCCTCGGTAAACTGTTCCGCCACCGTCTCCCGCTACATAGCTGACTACTTCAACCGCGATGGCGGGCTGGACGGTTTCGACAATATCGATGGCGTCGTGGCGCTGACCCATGGCAGCGGCTGTGCCATCAACACGAAATCGGAAGGCTACCGCCTGCTGATCCGCACTATACAGGGCTATGCCCGCCATCCAAATTTTGGCGGTATTCTGCTCATCGGCCTGGGTTGCGAGACCAACCAAATCGCGCCGATTCTCGAACATTACAAGATGGAAGAGGGGGATCGCCTCCGGACCATGACCATTCAGCAGCATGGCGGTACCCGCAAGACCATCGAAGCGGCCATTGCCAATATCAAGGACATGCTGCCGGGCGTGAATTCTGCCAAACGAACGGAACAGCCACTGTCTGCGTTGAAAGTCGCATTGGAATGCGGCGGATCGGACGGCTATTCCGGCATTTCCGCCAACCCGGCGCTTGGTTACGCATCTGATCTCATCGTGCGCAATGGTGGCACGACGGTGCTTGCGGAAACCCCGGAAATCTATGGTGCCGAACATCTCCTGACCCGCCGTGCCGTGACACCCGCCGTGGCCGAAAAGCTGCTGCAACGCATCGACTGGTGGCGTGATTACACTGCCCGGAATGGGGACGAGCTGAACAACAACCCATCCCACGGCAACAAGCTGGGCGGGCTGACCACCATTCTTGAAAAATCCTTAGGCGCAGTCGCCAAAGGTGGCTCGATGCCGCTCAAGGCTGTGTACGAATTCGCAGAAACCGTAACCGAACCAGGTTTCGTCTTCATGGACACACCCGGTTACGACCCTGTTGCGGTTACGGGGCAGGTAGCGGGCGGCTGTAATGTCATCTGTTTTACCACAGGTCGTGGTTCCGTTTCCGGTTTCAAACCCGCCCCCTGCATCAAGATCGCCACCAACTCTGAAATGTATGAACACATGAAAGAGGACATGGACATCAACTGCGGAGAGATCGTCACCGGAAATGAAACGATAGAGGAATCCGGCAAACGAATCTTCGAACACATCATCGCCGTCGCCTCGGGTGATAAGACCGTCAGCGAGATTTACGACTATGGCGATAATGAATTTGTGCCGTGGCAGGTGGGTGCAGTGACGTAATAGCGCGTGTTTCATGTGAAACAACGCAGGTGCTTAAGCACGCCCCCGACGATTCATAACGTTTAACGTTGTGGTTCAACAAATCCTCGGGACAAGCCCCAGGATCACGTTGAAGACAGGAAGTGCTTCGAGCCGCTAACACACGTTCAGCGGCTCATTTTCTTTATTAATGGCGGAAGTGGCGCATGCCTGTGAAGACCATTGCGACATTGTGGGCATTGGCAGCGTCGATCACGTCCTGATCGCGCATTGAACCACCAGGCTGGATGACAGCCGTTGCACCCGCTGCAATCGCAGCCAGCAGGCCGTCAGCAAAGGGATAGAAGGCTTCTGAGGCAACGGCGGAGCCCGTGGTCAGCGGCTCGGCAAGGCCCATGGCCTTTGCGGCATCTTCAGCCTTTTGCGCAGCGATGCGAGCGGAATCGATACGGCTCATCTGGCCAGCACCGATACCTGCAGTCTGGCCATCCTTGGCGTAGATCACCGCATTCGACTTCACATGCTTGGCGATCTTGAAGGCGAACTTCATGTCTTCCAATTCCTGCGGTGTCGGCGCACGATTGGTGACGACCTTCAGATCGAGGTCTTCGACCATACCGTTGTCACGGCTCTGAACGAGCAAGCCACCCGAAACCGTCTTTGCAGTGATGCCGGGGGCACGTGCATCCGGCAGACCGCCTGCGGAAAGCAGGCGCAGGTTTGGCTTGCGCGCCACGATCAGCTTGGCTTCCTCGGTCACATCAGGCGCAATGATGACTTCGGTGAAGAGCTGAATGATTTCTTCCGCTGTTTCCGCATCCAGTGTCTGGTTCAGCGCAATCACGCCGCCGAAGGCCGAGACGGGATCGCAGGCCAGCGCGCGCTTGTAGGCATCCAGCAAGGTCGTGCCGGTCGCAACGCCGCAGGGATTGGCGTGCTTGATGATGGCGACGGCAGGTGCATTTTCCGGCAGGAACTCGGCAACGAGCTCATAAGCCGCATCCGTATCATTGATATTGTTATAGGAAAGCTGCTTGCCCTGCAGAAGCGTTGCCGTGGCAACGCCCGGGCGCTTATCACCAGTCAGGTAGAAACCGGCGCTCTGATGCGGGTTTTCACCATAACGCATCTTTTCCTTCAGCACGCCGCCAATGGCGCGGTAATGCGGCGTCTCGATCGACAGTGCTTCGGCAAACCAGTTGGAAATCACTGCATCATAGGCGGCCGTGCGGGCATAGGCCTTCGCTGCAAATCTTTGGCGCAGCGCATAGGTCGTCTGGCCATCATCCGCCTGCAAGGCTTCCAGCAGTTCCGGATAATCGCTCGGGTCCGTCACCACGGTCACATAGGCATGGTTCTTGGCCGATGCGCGGATCATGGCCGGGCCGCCGATGTCGATATTTTCCACCGTCGTCGGATAGTCGCCGCCCTTGGCGCGCACTTCCTCGAAGGGGTAGAGGTTGATGACGGAGAGATCGATGCCTTCGATCCCGTGCGCCCGCATGGCTTCCACATGCTCTGCATCGTCACGAATTGCCAGCAGGCCGCCATGCACATTGGGGTGCAAAGTCTTGACGCGGCCATCCATGATTTCCGGGAACTTGGTGATATCGGACACATCCGTCACCGGAAGACCCGCATCGGCAATCGCCTTGGAGGTGCCACCCGTCGACAGCAGTTTCACGCCGAGTTTGACCAGCGCACCCGCCAGTTCAATGATGTCAGTCTTATCGGAGACGGACAGAAGAGCGGTGCGAATCTTGACCTTGTCTGGAGCGGGAATTTTCTTGGAAACAACAGCCATCGGGAGAACTCCGTAATGCGGAAGGGACAGGCCGGAGAGCGACCCATCCGGCGGTTGCCGCCGCGTTAGCACAGCTTTGCCCATTAATAAACAGAGCGAGCGCATCCGCTTTCGAATCACGCAGGATTTTAATGGATGCGCCCGTTTACAGCTTTCGCTCGATAAGCCAGCGGATTTCCGTTGTTCCCGAAGCCTGGAAGGGGATTTCGATTTGCTGTGACGGGCGAATACCAGACGCATCCGCCATGAACACATCTTCCGCTATGCTTACCGTCTGACCCGGCGCTGAAAACACCCAGCTTGTGCCATCGACCGCGCGCATCATGATGGTTTCCTCATCCAGAGATACAAGCTCGATGGAGGGATGAATGTGAAACCGGGAAACGACATCCACGGACGCGGACAGCGCCTTTTTATCGTTCTCAGCCGCTTGAATGAGATCACGTCCTTTGATCTTGCTGCCGGCGGCATTCAGTTCCAGCTCTCGCTGGTGAATAAAACCGAATTCCTTGAGATAACCGTCATGCGATGCCACCAGTACATCTGCACCTTTCTGGTCGGTTTCTCGCTCCACATTCACCTCTGTAATACCCGGCACCATGATGGCACCCAGCAGCCGCGAGCGCGAAAGTCGCGACGACGATGTGTCATTGATGGTGACGGTAGAATGCGCGGCTGTCGAGCGGCTTGCCCGTTTGAAGGCGGGTGCCGCAAAGGGTGGAAAGCCGGAATTGACGATGAAGCGATTTCTGACCGAAGACAGCTCGAAGGACAGGCAGCCGCAATGAGCGCTTCTGGAAAGCGACAGCCGTTGCGGAATACCCGTATCGACAATGAGGACTGTGTCATCCGCCGCCAGTCTTTGATAACCGATATCGGGAAGCGCACGCGAAGGCCGCCCCGATGTCTCGTCATATCGCAGCACGGAGGCCAGCTCGTTGGCGAGCGTCGCCGTGGAGCCGTTGAACAGCGCCAGATCACCATCCTGATGCCGGAAGAAACGAATGGCGGGGAACATGCGGTCAATCGCTGGCACAAGCCCTGGCGGCACATCATGACCCAGATTGATATAGCTCTGTCGTAACGGCAAAAGATCGATCAGCAAATCCAGCATGATTCTGGGATTGCGCGATACATGCCCCCCATCCGGCAGAATCTGACGCTCCAATTCCCGATCCAGTTTCATGCCGTAACGGGCAATCTTCGATGCGCGGTTGGGCAGGGAAATCGATGCAACGGCCAGCGCAATGCGGACTTTCAACCGCACTTCACCATCCGGCGCATATTTGGCAATCAGGCTCAGATAGCGCACATGATAGCCGAGGCTTTTCAGGAAACGCCGATAGAAGCCCGCATCCGCACTCTGCAAAATGACCGGTGAATGCGATAACCACGCAATCAGCCTCTGCGCCGCCGTCTCCGGTGCCCAGGCAATGCCAATTATCCTGCGTCCGTGGACCGCAATCCAGTCTGAAACCAGAAGACGAGATCGGGTGCAGGCCTCCTCCGACTTGCTGGCCCGGACATGGCGCAGCCAGCTGAAGCTGTGCAGCTTTTCCTCGAAGGCCTCGGACGGCATGTCCAAAGAAAAGGGTGAAACACCGCCGGTCTCGAGTATTCGCCCTGCGAGCGCGATACGGCCATAGACCAGCTCTTCGGCAATGTAGGGATCAACTGCGCGCAAATCCGTTGGCGCTGCCACGAGCCCGCTGGGTGTACGATCCGCAAGTTTCAGGAATTGAATACGCAGCGGCGCAATGCCAATCATGGCACGGTTCCGTAGGGTGCGTAAAAATAGCCCCGCAACGCTGAAGCTGCTGTTCAGGGATCCTACCAAACTTGTGTTTCCCGCCCGCGCAAAGACTTATTATGTTTCAGAGAACTACGGATGCTGGCTAGCAATTGACAAGTCATTCAATCTTTCACGAAAAACTTCATATTTTGTAAACGATGCTGACGCGCCGGGGTAACCGACACCGCACGTCGTGCGGCATCAAGCGCGGTCAGCCATTGATGAGGAAACCACCCACGAAGCAACGGCAACGCGGGATGTGGAAGGAAAGCAGAAGAGCATTCGGTTAGTGTTTACGCAGCACCGCTGCATAAAAACCATCTACGCCACCGAACATATCCGGCGTTGTGCGCAGGTCACCGTCGGCATTGATCGCTGCTTCGAGGCCTGGATAGTCCTTCGGTGACACAGGAACGCGCTCGAGGCCAAGCTCGCTTTTCAGCACCTTCGCGACCATGTCCTCGCCCTCTGACGGGTCCAGCGAGCAATTGGAAAACACGACCAGACCGCCCGGCTTGACCAGCGTGATGGCGTGGCGCAGCATCTGCTCCTGCAAAGCCGCAAGTTTGGCAATGTCCTGAGTGTCCTTCGTCCAGCACACATCCGGGTGCTTGCGTAGCGTGCCCGTGGAAGAGCAGGGCGCATCCAGGAGAACCGCATCGAACAAGTCGTCGGTCTGAAACTTGAGCATATTGCTCTCAACCGTGTCGGCATTCAGTTTCAGACGATCGAGATTTTCACGCAAACGCTTCAGGCGGTTGCCGGATTGATCGAGTGCCGTGACCTCAGCGCCCGCAAGAATAAGCTGCGCCGTCTTACCCCCCGGTGCAGCACAAAGGTCCGCAACACGTTTGCCAGAGAGATCACCCATCAACCGCACAGGCATGCTGGCGGAAAAATCCTGCACCCACCACTCACCCTCGTCAAAACCCTCCAGCGCGGCAACAGAGCCTTCGAAAGACTGAAGCCTGACGCTGCCATTGGGCATGACGGTACCGTTCAGCTTCTGCGCCCAGAGATCGGGATCGGATTTTACCGTGACATCGATAACAGATGGAATGAGTTGAGCCTCTGCCATACGGCTCACAGCTTCAGCGCCATAAACCTCAGCCAAACGCGAGAAAAACCACACGGGCAGCACAGGAACGGTGCTGATTGCCTGCAATACATCGTCTTTCTCACGACCCAAGCGGCGGAGAACTGCGTTGACGAGTTTCACGAAACGCTTGTTGCGTGGATCGCGATGCGCCTGCTCCACCGCAAGATCGACCGCGGAATGGTCAGGTACATCGAGATAAAGCATCTGCGTGGCACCCACGACCATGACATGGTGCAGCGAACGCGCGCCTTGCGGAAGAGGTCCATCCAGTAACATGGAGAGTGCGGCTTCGATGCGTGGCAGATGCCGCAGCGCCGTGTTGACGATAGCACGCACCAATGCGCGGTCCGCAAGGCTCAGCGCACGATAGGCCGGATTGCCGTTTTCCGCATCCAGCATACCATCCAGCGATGTCTTCTTATCGATGACGGCAGAGATGATCTTTACGGCTGCGACGCGGGCCGCAAGGCCCGGCTTCCATTCTTCGCCTGCGACAGAGGCGTCATTATTTCCACCAGACGGCTTGCGTTTAAAGTGTTTTGCCGGTTTGGCGGAGGAGTTCGATGTCAAGACCAGGGACCTTTACGCTCATTATTTTCGCCTCGTCCAGAACCCGTGTTCGGGACGGAGCGTGATTTGCGCACCGGCTTACCACTTGTCGCCGCATAGGTCGATGGCTGTCCAAACTCCGATGACATGGCCTGCAGGGCGGCAATGCGGTTATCGGTATTCGGGTGGGTCGAAAACAGATTGTCCATCCGCTCGCCGGACAACGGGTTGATGATGAACATATGCGCAGTCGCCGGGTTTCTCTCTGCATCATCATTGTGGATTTGCTGAGCAGCGCCTGCGATCTTCTGCAAGGCGGATGCAAGCCACAGGGGATTTCCGCAAATCTCGGCTCCACGACGGTCGGCAGAATATTCGCGCGTACGGCTGATTACCATCTGCACCAGCATCGCCGCAAGTGGCGCCACGATCATCGCCACCAGCACACCGATGAAGCCAAGCGGATTGTTGTTTTCACGGTTCCCGCCGAAGAAGAAGGCAAAGTTGGCCAGCATTGAGACCGCACCGGCGAGCGTGGCGGTAATCGTCATGGTCAGGGTGTCGCGATTTTGGATATGAGCCAGCTCATGCGCCATCACACCGGCCACTTCCTGCGGCGTCAGCCGTTCCATCAGGCCAGTCGAAGCAGCAACCGCCGCATTTTCAGGGTTGCGACCGGTGGCAAAAGCATTCGGCTGCGGGCTGTCATAGACATAGACCTTCGGCATGGGCAGACCGGCATTCTGGGAAAGGTCGCGGATCATCGCGAAGAAGTCGGGCGCATTGCGCTCGTCCACCTCCTGCGCGTGGTAAGCCCGCAGCACCATCTTGTCGGAATTCCAGTAGGAGAAGAAGTTCATGCCTGCGGCAAACAGGAAGGCGATCATCATGCCGCCCGTTCCGCCAATCATGAATCCAATGCCCATGAACAAGGCCGTCATGAATGCCAACAACATGGCCGTACGCATCAGGTTCATCCAAAAATCTCCGTTCCGGGGTGAAATGGCTTATCAAGCCTTTCCGACTTCTATAATCTGGTTACGAAGAAACGCTTTTCAATATCCTGTCATAAGGCCTTGAGAACCATGCAGAACGCAGACAACGATAATGCTGGTGAAAACCAGAAGAAGATTTCCCCTGCAGCAGAGCGCGCATTGAAGGAAGCCGAAGAGCGCCGCAAGGCCGCAGAGCAGCTGGAATTGCCACCGGAGACAGGCGGGCGCGGCGGTGCGGAACCAGTCCGCTTTGGAGATTATGAGATCAAAGGCCGTGCAATCGACTTCTGAGGCAATCTCACATAAATAAAAAACGGGGAACAGAAATTCTATTTCCCGTTATTATTCAAATAGTTAATTCTATTTTTGTTCTAACAGACGGCAGACCGCTTCAAGCTGTTCCAGCGTGCGGTAGTTGATACGGATATGCCCGCTATTGCCTTTGTGATTGATCTTCACATCGAGCCCTAGCGCATCGGCAAGCGTCCGCTCCAGCGCAATCGTATCGGAGTCTTTTTCGTTCTCAGGCTTGCGGGAATTCGTCGGGTCCAGCTGCGCACGAATATCGGCCTGCGCCAGCCGCTCTGCATCACGAACAGAAAGTCCCTTGGAGACAATCGTCCGCGCCAGATAGGCCGGGTCAGACGTTGGGACCAGAGCGCGAGCATGGCCAGCGGAGAGCGTGCCTTCAGCTAACATATCCCGAACCGGGTCTGGCAGCTTTAGAAGGCGCAGGCTATTAGCCACATGGCTTCGGCTCTTGCCGATAATTTCTCCAAGATCATTCTGGGTGTAACCATGTTCGGCAATCAGCTGATCATAACCCAAAGCTTCTTCCAGCGGGTTGAGATCGGATCGCTGCACGTTTTCAACAATGGCGAGTTCGAGCGCGGTGCGATCATCCACATCGCGAACGATGACCGGAACTTCGGTGAAGCCCGCGAGCTGCGCCGCGCGCCAGCGACGTTCACCGGCGATGATCTCGTAACGGTTCTGCTCGACGGTGCGCACCACAACAGGCTGAACAATGCCGTGCTGGCGAATGGACGACGCCAGATCCTGAAGCTCGCTCTCATCAAAATGGCGACGCGGGTTGCGCGGGCTGCGGGCAATGAATTCGATGGGGATCGTTCGGTCCGGGCTGACGGCACGCTGGGGTTCACCAACCGGCAAAGGCTGGTCCATCTCACCAATCAATGCTGCCAGGCCACGTCCGAGACGGCGCTTCGAAAGATCATCGCTCATTATTTACTCCACAGATCGAAAGCGCCGCTCATTGTAGTTTTGCGCTTGGATTATCTTATCGCTTCTTGGCGACTGGCGCGCATCATGCAGCTTTACGCAAACGCTCGCGTTGAATGACCTCAGAAGCGAGTTGCAGATAGGCCTGGCTTCCTGCGCACTTCAAATCATACAAAATGGCCGGCTTGCCATAGGATGGCGCTTCGGAGACGCGCACATTGCGCGGGATGAGCGTGTGGTACACTTTCTCACCGAGATGCGTCCGTACATCACTGACCACCTGCTGTGCGAGGTTGTTGCGCGAATCGAACATTGTGAGGACGATGCCCTGGATATCCAGCGCCGGGTTGACCGTGCCGCGTATCTGATTGACCGTGTCCAACAACTGGCTGAGACCTTCCAACGCGAAGAACTCGCATTGCAACGGCACCAACACCGAGTGAGCAGCAGCCATGGCGTTCATCGTCAGAAGATTGAAGGATGGCGGGCAATCGACGAGAATATAGGAATAGGCGTGGGCATCCGGCGCTTGTAGTGCGCTTTTAAGCAGGAATACGCGGTTGGCGGCATTTGCGACTTCCATCTCAAAGCCCAGCAAATCCATAGTCGATGCGACGATATCAAGATTTGGGACAGCCGTTGGCACGGCGACTTCTGAAACAGTATTGGCGCCGACCAGCAGATCGTAGGACGACAGCTTACGCTCACGGCGGTCAATACCGAGGCCAGTGCTGGCATTGCCCTGCGGATCGAGATCGACGACGAGAACGCGCTCACCGATCGCGGCCAAGGCGGTGGCGAGGTTAATCGCCGTCGTCGTTTTACCGACACCGCCCTTTTGGTTGGCAATCGTAATGATCCGGTTTTTTTCAAACATGGTGCCGCACCTGACTTGGTCAATCAGCTTTTCGACGTAAATTACTGATTTCGAGAACAACAGAGTTCTCTTCTACACTGCTTTGGTGTTTTACCAGATCGAAATCCCAACGACCACGCGCTTTTTTTACCTCAGCCTCGTAATCCCGGCCTTTGTTGAGGTAAGAGCGAAGATTTTGATTCTCATTTGCCCAAGGCTGAATATAGCTCAGCAATAAATCGAGCTCTGCCAGTGCGCGCGCAGACACCGCATCCGCCGATTTGATAACCTGCGGGGCCGTCTCTATGCGAATTGGATGCACAGACCCTCTGGCGCCGGTCTCTTTCAACGCGACACGCAGAAATCCCGCCTTTTTATTGTTGCTTTCGACCAGGTTAACCCAGCCGTCCTGACGCTCGGCCAGAAAAATGGCCGTAATGACGCCAGGAAAGCCACCGCCGCTTCCAAGGTCCACCCAAGTCTGAGGCGCAGGAGAGAGCTGAAATATCTGCGCGCTATCTGCCACATGGCGAGACCACAATTCGCTGAGGGTCGAAGGCGCTACGAGATTGGTAGTAGCGTTCCATTTCTTGAAAAGCTCGACAAAATGCTCAAGCCGATTTTGTGTTTCACGTGAAACACTCTGGCCGTTTATCTTCATATTGGGACTCGTTAAGGCTGTGCACGCAACTTCTGGGTTTGCGTATAAGTGCCTTTCTTGACCAAAGCAAGAATAAGCGACACTGCCGCCGGCGTCATCCCGTCCACACGCGATGCCTGCGCGATATTTGCAGGCCGCGCTTTCTCAAGCTTTTGCTTCAATTCGTTCGAGAGGCCCGACAATGATGTAAAATCAAAATTCTCTGGGATTCTGCGATCTTCGTCTCTCTTGATATCAACAATGTCGGCGCTCTGGCGCTGCATATAAACGGCATAGCTCGCTTCGATCTCGAGTACCTCGGCGACTTTAACCGGAATGTTATTGACCTCGGGCCAATGGTTTTTCAACGTCTCAAACTCGATATCCGGATACGCCAACAGTTCATAAGCAGTCCGTCTCTGTCCATCATGATTAAGCCTCAAGCCTTGCTTCGCGGCTTGAGACGGGCTTATCGATAGTTCTCTCAGAAGCTCGCGTCCGCAGTTCAAGTCATTAATAAAATCAGCAAAGCGATTGGCGCGCTCAGAACCGACGATACCAGCTTCGAGCCCAAGAGGCGTCAAACGCAGATCAGCATTGTCGACGCGTAGTGACAGTCTATATTCGGCTCGTGACGTAAACATCCGATATGGCTCTGTAACGCCCTTCGACGTCAGGTCATCGATCATCACGCCAATATAGGATTCTGTTCGGCTAAAATGGACCGGTTCGCCGCCGCTCGCAAATATAGACGCGTTTAGCCCTGCGACCAACCCTTGCGCCGCTGCTTCTTCGTAGCCCGTCGTGCCGTTAATCTGACCGGCCAGAAAGAGACCAGGGACCTTCTTGCATTCCAGCGAGGGCCGGAGCTCGCGGGGATCGACATAATCATACTCGATTGCATAACCAGGCTGGAGGATGGTGACCTTTTCCAGACCGGGGATTGTGTGAATGAACATTTCTTGCACAGAAGTGGGCAGGGAGGTCGAAATCCCATTGGGATAGATGGTATCGTCGTCGAGACCTTCTGGCTCCAAAAAAATCTGGTGGCCATCACGTTCTCCGAAACGGACGATCTTGTCTTCGATTGACGGACAATAACGAGGACCGACACCTTCAATCTGACCGGAATACATGGCCGAGAGATGGATATTGTCCTGAATAATTTTGTGACCCGCCGGAGTCGTGCGTGTAACGCCGCAATCAATCTGTGGATTGACGATTTTATCCGTCATGAAGGAGAAGGGAACCGGGGTCTCATCGGCACCCTGGCGTTCAACACCCGCCCAATCAATCGTCTTTCCGTCTAGACGAGCAGGAGTGCCGGTTTTGAGGCGGCCCATCCGTAGTCCAGCCCGAGCCAACGTATCGGAAAGGCCAACAGACGGCTTTTCTCCAACGCGTCCGGCGGGAATCTTTTCGGAGCCGATATGAATGAGGCCACGGAGGAACGTGCCACTCGTCAGGACAACGGCACGGCAGGATAGTTTCCGACCATCGGCAAGAATGACGGCGGTAATGACGTCATTTTGAATTTCAATGTCGTAGGCGTCGCCCTCAACCACATTTAGGTTCTGGATCGAAGCGATTTCCGATTGCATAGCTTCTCGATATAGACGGCGATCTGCCTGGGTGCGAGGCCCGCGAACAGCTGGGCCTTTCTTCCGATTCAGCATACGAAACTGAATGCCACCAGCGTCAGCTACCCGACCCATGAGTCCATCCAGCGCATCGATCTCACGAACAAGATGACCTTTGCCGAGACCGCCAATAGCGGGATTGCAGGACATGACGCCGATGGTGTCGCGTTTGTGCGTCAGCAAAACAGTGTTGGCGCCATGTCGTGCGGCTGCAGCTGCAGATTCACAGCCAGCATGACCACCGCCAATTACAACGACATCATATGTCATTATAAATCTCTTTATCCCTGTCGCGCTCCAACGGGAAAACGCGAATGTTTCACGTGAATCATTTGCCGATACAGAATTCGGAAAATATGACACCGAGCAAATCCTCGACATCGACGCGGCCGGTGATTCGTCCCAAAGACGTAGCAGCCAACCTGAGGTATTCCGAGCGGATCGCAAGATCCATTCCTTCGGATTTCAGCGCATCACTAACATAGTTCAGCGTCTCTTCAAGTCGTTTCTTGTGACGAGCCCGAACAGGAGCCAATGTCAGAGACGATCCAACCCGCTTTTCTATTTCCGTTTTGATGCGTTCCCGCAGTTGTTGAAGCCCTGCACCGGTCTTCGCGGAGATAGCAAGGTCATGCAGATGGGATGGTTTGCTGGACAAATCGGATTTGGTTACGACGCGAATAGCGGTGACACTTAAATCATGGTTTTGTTGCGGATCCGAATCAAAATCAGTTAATAACAAAACAAGATCAGCAGATTCCGCGGTTTGACGCGCGCGGCGTACGCCTTCCTGTTCGACGATATCAGCCGTCTCTCGCAGGCCCGCGGTATCAAAGACCGTCACCAGATAACCATCAATGTTAAGATCAACGCTGATTACGTCTCGCGTTGTACCTGCGATATCGGTGACGATAGCAATATCTCGACCGCTCAGCGCATTCAACAAACTCGACTTGCCAACATTTGGCGCACCAACCAATGCGACTTTGAAGCCATCACGGATGATCTCAGAGGACGCTCCAGCGTAAAGATGTTGCTCGATTTCCGCCTTGAGAGTCAAAACATCTTGCCAAACCTGGTCGGCGACGGAATCTGGAACGTCGTCCTCATCCGAAAAATCGAGTTCCGCTTCAATCAATGCACGGCAGCGGGTCAGGCGATACGCCCAGCCATCATATAATCCCGAAAGGCGGCCACTGGTCTGCTCAACGGCCAGCCGACGCTGCATCTCGGTTTCTGCCTTCAGCAGGTCCGCCAGACCTTCGACTTCCAGCAAATCCATTTTGCCATTGTCGTAAGCGCGCTTGGAAAATTCACCAGCCTCAGCAGGGCGCACGCCATAGATTGTATCGAGTTCCGAAAAAATGGCGTCAACCACAGCGCGACTGCCGTGAACTTGAATTTCTACGCAGTCTTCGCCGGTGAAGGAATGGGGTGCTAGAAACTGGAAGACGAGCCCTTGGTCAATCGCGTCATTGTTTCGGTTTCGAATCGTTCTAAGACCGGCTATGCGAGGTGCTGGGATATTCTCTCCGACAAGTTTCGATAAGGCAGAAACAGCTTGCGATCCACTCAACCTCAAGACCGCTACGCCAGCGGGCAGGGAACCGCTTGAGAGAGCGTAGATCGTATCTTTGGAAGGAGACATGGCGACAACTCCTGAAGCGCTCTGCGATTACCGTCTTATGAATATCGGCAACGACATCTCTATCGCATGTGAACGCATGTGCTTTCAAACAATTGGCCGCGTCCTGTTAAGACGCGGCCTTAAACTTTCAAAGATGAATCCGGCTAATTACGTATTCATCGAGTCGAAGAAATCACCGTTGTTCTTGGTCTGCTTCAGCTTGTCGATCAGGAACTCGATAGCGTCGGTGGTGCCCATAGGCGCAAGGATACGGCGCAGAACGAAGATCTTCTGGAGGTCCTGACGTGGAACCAGCAGGTCTTCCTTACGCGTACCGGACTTGAGAATATCCATGGACGGGAAGATGCGCTTGTCTGCGACCTTGCGATCCAGAACGATTTCCGAGTTACCGGTGCCCTTGAATTCTTCGAAGATAACTTCATCCATACGGCTGCCGGTATCGATCAGAGCCGTTGCGATGATCGTCAGGGAGCCACCTTCTTCGATATTACGGGCGGCACCGAAGAAGCGCTTGGGTCGCTGCAGGGCGTTGGCATCCACACCACCGGTCAGAACCTTACCAGAAGAAGGAACGACGGTGTTGTAAGCGCGGCCAAGACGGGTGATCGAATCGAGCAGAATGACGACGTCACGACCATGCTCAACCAGGCGCTTTGCCTTTTCGATGACCATTTCGGCGACCTGAACGTGGCGCACCGCTGGCTCGTCGAAGGTAGACGAAACGACTTCGCCCTTCACCGATCGCTGCATGTCCGTCACTTCTTCCGGACGCTCATCGATCAAGAGAACGATGAGATAGCATTCCGGATGATTGGCGGTAATCGAATGCGCGATGTTCTGGAGCAGAACGGTCTTACCGGTACGCGGCGGAGCGACGATGAGGCCGCGCTGGCCTTTGCCGAGCGGTGCCACAAGGTCGATGACGCGTGCGGAGAGGTCTTTGGATGTCGGGACATCCAGTTCCATTTTGAAGCGATCATTCGGATAGAGCGGCGTCAGATTGTCGAAATGGACCTTGTGACGAATCTTTTCCGGATCATCGAAATTGATCGTGTTGACCTTAAGCAGCGCGAAATAACGCTCGCCTTCTTTAGGTCCACGGATAGGGCCTTCGACGGTATCGCCGGTTTTCAGCGAGAAACGGCGGATCTGCGATGGCGAGATGTAAATATCATCCGGGCCGGGCAGATAGTTTGCGTTGGCAGAGCGCAGGAAGCCAAATCCATCCTGAAGAACTTCGACGACACCTTCGCCAATGATCTCGATGTCCTGACTTGCCAGAACCTTGAGGATTGCAAACATGAGCTCCTGCTTACGCATCGTGCTCGCATTTTCGACTTCCAGGGATTCGGCAAAAGTCAGCAAATCGGTAGGGGATTTGCTCTTAAGTTCCTGAAGCTTCATTTCAGCCATGAAGAGAAAGACCGTCTTTAAAATATGTGTGGGGAAAGGCGTGATCGCGAATCAGGTACTGGGGAAGGCCCCGCAGACGTCTGAATAATTCACATGCCATTGAGATGAGTAATCGGAAAATAGCGATTCAACCGGAAAGCCGCAAGAGGAAAGCACCAATTCCGAGAAATTTATCGTGATCGCCCGTCAAGCATATGGTTTCACAACCACAAGTAAGACTATCAGGATCATCAGGACGGTCGGAACCTCGTTCATCAACCGCCAGTGACGGGCAGAACGGGTGTTTTCATCCCGTGCAAAACGCCTGACGCTTCTGCTGAAATAGACATGCGTCGCCGTCATGAGAATGACCAGAGCAATTTTCGCATGCAGCCAGCCGCCGGAAAAACCATAAACCGACCAGGCGAGATAAAGGCCGAAAACCCAGGATATCATCATCGCCGGGTTCATGATGACCTTGAGGAGACGCTGCTCCATGATTTTGAAGGTCTCGGACTTGTCCGAACCGGCGGCGGCATCCGTGTGGTAGATGAACAGCCGCGGCAGGTAAAACAGCCCGGCCATCCAGGATATGACGGCTATGATGTGCAGCGCCTTGATCCAGAGATAGGCATCGGCCGCATCGACATGCAGCACGACCGCGATCATGGCCACGAAAGCGCTCAGCGCAACCGCCGCCCGCAGACGGGCTTTGCGCCCAGCCTTTGCCGATGTCTGCTTTTCCTCGCTCATAGGCGCGCACCGTGGGAGCGAACGCGCGACACCAGTCTGGTGACGTTCTCCGGGTCCGCCTGCGGTGTGATGCCGTGGCCGAGATTGAAGATCAGCGGGCCGTTGCCAAGACAGTCAAGAATGGTATCAATGCCGTCATCCAGCGATTTTCCACCGGAAACCATTCGCATCGGATCGAGATTGCCCTGGACCGGGCCATCTTTCTGGAGATCGCGGGCGAAAGACAGCGGCACGCTCCAATCGAGACCGATCGCATCTGCCTTGGTTTTTTGGCGATAATCCTTCAGCAGAATGCCAGCACCTTTCGCAAAGGCGATGATCTTGGCATCAGGGCGACGCGCGCGAACGGATTGGATGATACGAGCGACCGGCTTTATCGCGTATTCCTCAAATTCCTTCTCGCCCAAAACACCCGCCCAGGAATCGAATATCTGAACGGCGTCGGCACCTGCATCCAATTGTTCAACGAGATAGTCAGCAGAGGCTTCTGCGAGGAAGGCCAGTAGCTGTTCCATCGCCTGCGGTTCCTGATAGCCGAAAAGGCGGGCAGGGGCCTGATCGGGCGTGCCGTGACCAGCAATCATGTAGGTCGCAACCGTCCAAGGCGCACCACAAAAGCCAAGCAATGTAGTCTTGGATGGCAGTTCCTGTCTAAGCTTCGAGACCGCTTCGAAAACCGGCTTGAGGTGAGGCAGAACATTATCCTGCTTCAAAGCAGCAATCCCGGCCACATCGATTGGATCCATTGCAGGGCCCTTGCCTTCGGTGAAGGAGACGTTTCGATTTAGGGCGTCAGGAATGACCAGAATATCCGAGAAGAGAATGGCGGCATCCAGATCGAAACGTCGAATGGGCTGTAGCGTCACTTCAGTTGCAAGCTGCGGATTATAGCAAAGATCAAGGAAACTTCCTGCCGTCTTCCGCGTTTCTCGATATTCCGGAAGGTAACGACCGGCCTGTCTCATAAGCCAGATCGGAGGAGGGGTGAGTGTCTCTCCATTCAGAACCTTCATAACACGGCGTTCGGACATGATGCTCATCTTTTCTAAAAAATAAAATCTAAGAGATTTAAAAGATTTTCTATTTCTTAGAGTCTGTGAGTAGCAAGGATTAAAATCTGTTCGGCGGAAATGCCGCATGAGCGATGATTCATATGTCACACGCGCCTGTTTGGGCAGGTTTGGGAAAACAGACGGGATATTTTGAAATAAACAAAATATTTCCGTGGCTTAAAGAAAAACCGAATACTATGACGCTTGTGGATAACCCTTGGACGGTTTTTTAACGTCCGCTTTTCTCCTCACAATTCACAGGCAGGCTTTTGCTTGCTACACCGGTTTGCCGATTGTGGACAAAACACAGGTTTTGCGCCGCGCGACCGGATGCCGGGCCAGATGACGGATGTTATCCGACATTATCAACAGGGGGACGAAAACAGCGTGGAGAACCAAAAAAGCTTCTTCCATCTTCATCTGATTTCTGACTCCACGGGCGAGACTCTGATGTCGGCGGGCAGAGCGGTGTCGGCGCAGTTTCACGCGGCCATGCCGCTGGAACATGTGTATCCGATGATTCGGAACCAAAAACAGCTGCAGAAGGTGATCGACAGCATCGATCAGGAGCCGGGAATTGTTCTCTACACAATTGTGGATGAGCAGCTGGCCGAGTTTCTCGATCTGCAATGTCACGCCATCGGCGTGCCCTGCGTAAATGTGCTGGAACCCGTCATTGGTATTTTCCAGACCTATCTCGGCACAACGTCGCGCCGGCGGGTGGGGGCGCAGCATGCGTTGAATGCGGACTATTTTGCCCGTATCGAAGCCCTGAACTTTGCCATGGATCATGATGACGGCCAGATGCCGGAAAATTACGATGATGCCGATGTCGTCATTATCGGCATCAGCCGCACATCGAAAACACCCACCAGCATCTATCTGGCCAATCGCGGCATCAAGACCGCCAATATTCCTGTGGTGCCGGATGTGCCCTTACCCGAGAGCCTCTATAAGGCGACGAAGCCGCTGATCGTCGGGCTCGTCGCAACGTCTGACCGCATTTCGCAGGTTCGTGAAAACCGCGAGTTGGGTGCGACGGGCGGTTTTGACCGGGGCCAATACATTGACCGCGCAACGATCATGGAAGAACTAAAATATGCGCGGGCACTCTGCGCCCGCAACAGTTGGCCACTCATTGATGTAACGCGGCGTTCCATCGAAGAGACCGCCGCGGCCATTCTTGCCCTTCGTCAGCGGACGCGCTAATCCCTTCGCACCCCCCTGTTCGGAGACCATGGTTGATGAGACCAGACCTGATCCTTGCTTCTTCCAGCGCATCCCGGCAAATGCTGATGCGCAATGCTGGACTGAGCTTTACCGCTAAACCCGCCGAAATCGATGAGCGTGCTATCGATGCGAAGCTCGAGAGAGATGGTGCATCACCGGACAGGATCGCGGTCGAACTTGCCAAGGCAAAAGCGCTGGCCGTCAGTGCGATTTATCCAGATGCTGTCGTTCTGGGCTGCGACCAGACCATGTCGCTTGGCGATAGGATTTATCACAAACCAAAAGATATGGTGGAGGCCCACGCCAACCTCATGTCACTTTCCGGTAAGACCCACCGTTTGAATTGCGGTGCCGCGTTGGCCAGAAACGGCAAGATCATCTGGGACGTCGTCACTCTCGCTGATCTCACCGTGCGGGACTTGGACGCGGAATTTCTCGACAGACATCTGGAGCGGGTTGGACCGAAAGTGCTGTCCAGCGTCGGCGCCTATCAGCTGGAAGGGGAGGGCATTCAGCTTTTCACCGATATTGAAGGGGATTATTTCACCATTCTGGGTCTGCCGCTGCTGTCACTGTTAACGAAACTTCGCGAATTGGGCCTGATCGATGGTTGATTCACGTGAAACATTAACCATCAAAGCCTTCGTCACCGGCTACCCCATCAAGCATTCTCGTTCTCCATTGATCCATGGTCATTGGCTGAAAATCTTCGGCATTAAAGGCTCCTATCACGCCGTCGCGGTATCGCCTGACAATTTCGCGCATTTCGTTGCGACATTGAAATCCGGCGAAAGCGGTTTCGTCGGCGGCAACGTTACGATCCCACATAAGGAATCCGCCTACCGATTGGCAGACAGGCCTGACGAAATCGTGCAGGAACTGGGCGCAGCCAACACGCTGTGGCTGGAAGATGGCCAGATTTGCGCGACGAATACCGACGGCTACGGATTCGTCTCCAATCTTGATGCGCGGCATCCCGGTTGGGACAAGACGGATAAGGCTGTGGTTCTGGGCGCTGGCGGCGCGAGCCGCGCTATCATTCAGGCGCTGCGCAATCGCGGCATTTCTGAAATTCACGTCGTCAACAGAACCGTAGCCCGTGCAAAAGAATTGCGCGACCGGTTCGGCGACCATGTCTTTGCCCATTCCATGGGGGCCTTGGACGAGGTTTCGACAAATGCTGGGCTTTTCGTCAACACGACATCTCTTGGTATGGATGGCAGCGAAACGCCGCATATCGATTTCTCAAAGCTGAGCCGAGATGCAGTGGTAACGGATATCGTTTACGTTCCGCTCAAAACACCCATTCTCAAAATGGCAGAGCAACAGGGCTTTCCCGTTGTCGATGGTCTAGGCATGCTCTTGCATCAGGCCAAACCCGGTTTTGAAAAATGGTTCGGTAAATCGCCTGAAGTGGATGAAGAACTGAGAAACCTCATTATTGCCGATATGGAAAAGCACGGATGATTACCATCGGGCTCACCGGATCGATAGGTATGGGAAAATCCACGACGGCGAAGCTGTTTGAGGAAGATGGCGTTGCGGTCTGTGATTCCGATGCCGTCGTTCACCAGCTTTATACGGGTGAGGCGGTGGCTCTGATCGAGGAGGCTTTTAACGGTACGACCGAAAACGGCCAGGTCAACCGTCAAAGGCTGGGTGAAGCCTTACGTCAGAATCCGGCTAATTTCGAAAAGCTCGAGCAGATCGTTCATCCCCTGGTGCGGAAAAAGCAGCATGTGTTTTTGGATCATGAGCGGCAGGGAGGCGCAGAATTCGCCTTGCTGGATATCCCCCTTTTGTTCGAGACCGGCGCAGAAAGCCGCGTCGATAAGATCGTGGTTGTCAGCTGTGATGCGGACATCCAGAGGCAAAGGGTTATGTCTCGGCCCGGGATGACGGAAGAAAAATTTCAGATGATCCTTGCGCGGCAGATGCCAGACGAGGAAAAGAGACGCAGGGCCGATTTCATCATCGATACCGGCCGGGGAATTGAAGAGGCGCGGGTGCAGGTGAAAGCCGTTCTCGCTGCCTTGAGATTCGAGCGAAAAGAGAAGGTCTGACGATGCGCGAAATCATATTCGATACGGAAACCACCGGCCTGGAATCGAAGTTCGACCGCATCATCGAAATCGGCGGCATCGAACTCTTCAATCACTTCCCGACTGGCCGGACTATCCATATTTACATCAACCCCGCCGACCGCAAGGTTCACCCGGATGCGCTGGCTGTGCATGGCATCACGGATGAATTCCTGCTGGACAAGCCAAAATTTGAGGAGGTTGTTCAGGAGATCCGCGACTTTTTCGAGGGTGCTCGCTGGGTTGCGCATAATGCGACCTTCGATATGGGTTTCATCAATGCGGAATTTGGGCGGCTTGGCATCGAACCGGTCTCGCCGGAAATGGTGACCGATACGCTGTCCATGGCCCGTCGAAAACATCCGATGGGTCCGAATTCGCTCGATGCGCTCTGCCGCAGATATGGCATCGACAACTCACACCGGACCAAGCACGGCGCGTTGCTCGACTCCGAACTTCTGGCCGAAGTTTATATCGAGATGATCGGTGGTCGCCAGACTGCGCTCGGGTTCGGCTCTACCGTGAAATCGCAGGTCAATGAGACCGTCGATGATGTGCCGTTAGAGGCTTTGGTGAGATCCAGACCTTTGCCGTCACGGCTGGACGCGGAAACGGCAGCAGCCCATGGCAAACTGGTTCTGGCGATGGGCGATAAGGCGATCTGGAATAAATACCAGCACTAGGGTGACAGTAACGGAGTTAGGCCCCGCGGGTTTTCTTCGAACAGTGCGGTTGGCATTCGTAAGATAAAATGCTCAACAAATTCCGCCCATAAAAAACCCGGGCTCTTGACCCGGGTTCTTCATCAAAAAATTTTGGCAGATCAGTTCGGAACGGCCTGAACCTTGGCGCGGGCCTGTTCTTCGGCAACGCGCTGCGCAAACATCTGCGAGAAATCGATCGGGTCGATCATCAATGGCGGGAAGCCGCCGTTGCGGGTGACGTCTGCGATGATCTGGCGTGCGAAGGGGAACAGAAGGCGCGGGCACTCGATGAAGAGAACCGGCAGCATGTGTTCCTGCGGGAAACCAGTGATGCGGAAAACGCCGCCATAAACCAGTTCGGCAACGAACAGAACCTTGTCGCCATCCTTGGCTTCTGCATTCAGCGTCAGAACGACGTCGAAGTCGGAACCGGAAATCGGGTTCGCATTGACGTTGACATTGATGTTGATGGCAGGTGCGCCATCGCGTGCCTGCAACGACCGTGGAGCGCCTGGATTTTCAAACGACAAATCCTTGGTGTACTGGGTCAGAATATTGAGGGAGGGGTTTGCACCTTCCTGCGCACCGTTTTCAGTGGTCATAATATGTCCTCGCGGATTGAATTCTTGGAAGCCCGTCTATCATCTCGACAATAGGCTTACAACCCTTTGATATAGAGGGGCAGGTCAGGGTTTTGGCAGGTCGCGGTCATCCCGGTTCTGCGACCAGGGCGAATGTCCCGACCCTTCCCGATGAAAGTCGTCCTCATCCAGATCGACAACCTTGGAAGACGCATCGCGCTGCGGGCCTGGACGAAAACCCTGTCCCCTAAAGGAGCTTGCAACCACGATCCGTGGGCCAATGGCTTTCCAGATGAGCTTTCTGAAACCTGGGATCAGCAACAGAAGGCCAATCGCATCGGTAATGAAGCCGGGAATAAACAGAAGAATACCGGCGATAACCCGCATGCCGCCACTGATCATCGCTTCCGCAGGCTCTGCACCGGTCCGGCTGGCATTTTGAAGATTGCGCACCATGCCAAGACCGCCGGATCTCAGAATGACGAGGCCGAGAAAGGATGTGAGCAGGATCAGCGCCAACGTCAGCCACACGCCCAGAGCCTTGCCAACGACGATGAAGCCGGCAATTTCCAGGATCGGCATCAAAAGGACGATGACGGGTAAGAGTGAGAAACGCATAAGTCCTGCCTTGTGTTGTTGAAGCCCGCCTGCATTCATCCAGTTGCTGGCGAGATGCTGAGGGTGCCGTTCCAAGCTGTCGAAAATCTGTTCACCGAAACGAAAATGCAGAAGCGTTTTCCGTGTCATCCGGTGCCTGAATACCCATCATATCGCCAAACTGGCCATGTTTGGAGACCGGCGATTGAATCTGCCTGTTTGAATGATGAGCAGATGCAGACTATATGATGTGTAGAAAATTGGATTTAAATGGCGGTTTCGGTAAAAGATGGGCTCAAGCGACTTTATAACATTGTTTTTTCTTGTGGCTGCAGTGCTGATTTTTCTTCAGTTGCGCAGTGTCCTTGGCCGTCGTACCGGCAATGAAAAGCCCCCAATCGACCCCTACAGCCCCCGCGATGTCGCCAAATCCGGCGCAGGCGATGATAACAAGGTCGTTACCTTACCGCGTCGTGGTGAGGGCGAAGAAGAAAACCGTTTTGCGGAAATTGATGCCATTTCTCCTGTCGGCTCCGCGCTGAATGATTCGCTGCGTGAACTGACCAAAACCGATCCTTCGTTCCGTCCGAAGGAGTTTTTGAACGGCGCGCGCATGGCTTACGAGATGATTGTCATGGCTTTTGCCGATGGCGACCGCAAGACGCTCAAAAATCTTCTGTCCAAGGAAGTCTATGACGGCTTCAATGCGGCGATCACGGAGCGTGAAGGCCGTGGCGAGGTGGTTAAATCCACATTCGTCGGCACGGAAAAAATCGATATCACCCATGCCAGCATTCGCGATTCCGAAGAGCAGATCACCCTTCGCATCATCAGCCAGCTGATTTCCGCGACCTACGACAAGGAAGGCAAGCTGATCGACGGCGATGCCGAAAATGTCTCCGAGGTCGATGACATCTGGACCTTCTCGCGCGATATCCGTTCACGCG
Organism: Agrobacterium vacciniicorymbosi; assembly: GCF_040427045.1. Taxonomy (NCBI): domain Bacteria; kingdom Pseudomonadati; phylum Pseudomonadota; class Alphaproteobacteria; order Hyphomicrobiales; family Rhizobiaceae; genus Agrobacterium; species Agrobacterium vacciniicorymbosi. The sequence goes on along the minus strand of NZ_JBETMF010000020.1, from coordinate 13,977 downwards.
ATCCGAACTGGAAGCTGATTGCGACCGAATCCGAGCAATGACCAGCGCTGGCCGGAATTTCGAACTCAAGGAGGTGTCGTTCGCTGAGCTGCCGGGTTGGCAGACGGACGACCCTTCCGCATTGTTTCCGGCCATGCATTCCATTCTGGCGCATATGCGCAAAGGCAAGCCTTACCGCACCGGCTCGCTGGGTCTGACCGCCGAAGAACTTGTCGCCTTTTTTGAAAAGGCTGAACAGTTGGATTTCTCCGATGCGGCAACAGCCCGCAACTTCTTCGAAGAGCAGTGTCTGCCTTTCAAAATATCTCCTTCATCTGGCAAAACCGGTTTTGTCACCGCGTTTTACGAGCCTGAGCTAGAGGTATCCGCTTCGCCGGATGCTGTCTGGAAATATCCGATCTATCGCCGCCCGGATGATTTGATCGATCTCGATGACGCCAATCGGCCGGAAGAGATCGATCCCTATTATGCCTTCGGTTTGCTGCGGGACGGGAAGATTTCCCATTACCCCGATAGAGGTGAAATCGACCGCGGCTATCTCGAAGGGCGGGGGCTTGAAATCGCCTGGGCCAAATCGAAGGTCGATCTGTTCTTCGTCCATGTGCAGGGTGCTGCACGTCTTCGCTACGCTGATGGCACGATCAAGCGGATTACTTATGCTGCAAAAGCAGGCCATGTGTTTTCGCCTGTGGGTCGCCTCTTGCTGGATCGGGGTGAACTCGACCCCGCCACTATCTCCATGCAGACCATCCGCCAGTGGCTGAGAGACCATCCCGAACAGGTGGATGAGGTTCTCTGGCATAACCGGTCCTACATTTTCTTCCGCGAGGCCGATGTGGATGGCCTTGAACTCGGGCCGATTGCGGCTGCCAAGGTGCCGTTGATCGCGGGCAGGTCGCTTGCGGTGGATCGGCTGATCCACACATTTGGTTTTCCATTTTATATCGCTTCGCAAAGCCTGACCCATCTGGATGGCGGTCAACCCTTCGGGCGGCTGTTGCTGGCGCTCGACACGGGATCGGCCATTGTCGGGCCGGCGCGCGGCGATATCTTTACCGGATCGGGCGATGAGGCAGGAGAGCTTGCGGGCACCGTGCGCAATGATGCAGATTTTTATATACTGATTCCGCGTGAGGCGGCGGAAAGGTATCGGTAATGAAGGGCGGCCGCAAACTCGGCAAGGATGAGCGTATCTTATGGGGCAAGGTCGCCAGAACGACCCGGCTGATTTCCGGTCGTGTCGAAGATTTGCTTGCCTTCGAAGCGCTGGAAGCTGAAGTCGAGCCGGAGCCCGCACCGAAAGCAGCCAAGATCATTCCGCCTTTCCCGCAGATGATCGTTGAGACGGTATCCCAGCCTCTGGCCACGGATGCGGAAAAGAAGCGCCTTCACAGCCCGATGGAAAAGCCGGTCAAACGCAAATTGACCCGTGGACGATTACCGCTCGAAGCGCGGATCGATCTGCACGGCATGTTCCAGAGTGAAGCCCATGCGGTTTTGCTGGATTTTCTCATTCGCGCCCATGAACGGGGCCTGCGGCATGTTCTTGTCATCACTGGCAAAGGCCGATCCATGGGCAGTGACGGCGCTCTGAAAAGAGCGGTGCCGATGTGGTTCTCCAAGCCGGAATATCGATATCTCATCTCGTCCTACGAAGACGCATCAATGAACCATGGTGGAGATGGCGCGCTTTACGTGCGCCTGGCAAGACGACGGGGAGATACGTCATGACGCCCTTTGCGGAAGCCGTTCGTGGTCTTCGTGAAAAAAAGGGCGTGTCGCAGAAGCAGATGGCGCTCGCCATCGGCGTATCGCCTGCCTATCTCTCGGCGCTGGAACACGGAAAACGCGGCAAGCCCAGCTTCAATCTTCTTCAGCGCATTGCCGGATATTTCAACATCATCTGGGACGAGGCGGATGAATTGTTCTCTCTGGCGGGTGCATCCGACCCGCGCGTGGTAATCGATACGGCGGGTTTGCCGAAGGAATATACGGCTCTGGCAAACGGATTGGCCCGGGATATTCGCAAGCTGGCGCCAAGTGTGATAGATGAATTGGCAGCCGTGCTGCAAAAAAGCCGTTCTTGCGATTGAAACCCTCGCTATCCCCTGCTTTATGCAGGGTTTTGGCGCTTGCGGACTTTGGATATCGAAGCGGAATTTCTATAGTCACACGTCAGATTAAAAGTGATTCGCTGCCGCGCCGTCTCATTTGGACGCGCTGCGACAGACACATTTGGAAAGAGTGCTTATGACTGAAACATCGTCGAGCGAAAACGCCGCCAGTGCAGCCTATGGAGCCGATTCCATCAAGGTCTTGAAAGGCCTCGATGCTGTGCGCAAGCGCCCCGGTATGTATATCGGCGATACCGACGATGGTTCCGGTCTGCACCACATGGTCTACGAAGTCGTGGACAACGCCATCGATGAAGCATTGGCCGGTCACGCCGATCTGGTCACGGTCACACTCAATGCCGATGGGTCCGTGACGGTAACCGACAACGGTCGTGGTATCCCGACGGATATCCACACGGGCGAGGGCGTCTCGGCTGCCGAAGTCATCATGACGCAGCTGCATGCGGGCGGTAAGTTCGACCAGAATTCCTATAAGGTATCCGGCGGTCTGCACGGCGTGGGCGTTTCGGTGGTCAACGCTCTGTCTGTCTGGCTGAAGTTGCGCATTCGCCGCAACGGCAAGGTTCACGAAATCACCTTCACCCACGGCGTGGCCGATGGCCCGTTGAAGATCGTTGGTGATTACGAAGGACGCTCCGGCACGGAAGTGACCTTCCTGGCCAGCTCCGACACTTTCACCATGACCGAATATAATTACGCGACGCTGGAACACCGCCTTCGCGAACTCGCCTTCCTGAACTCCGGCGTGCGCATCCTTCTGACAGACAAGCGCCATTCGGATATCAAGCAGGAAGAGATGACCTATGACGGTGGTCTGGAAGCCTTCGTGCGTTATCTGGACCGCGCCAAGAAGCCGCTGGTCGACAAGCCGGTTGCCATCAGGGGCGAGAAGGACGGCATCACCGTCGAAGTCGCCATGTGGTGGAACGACAGCTACCACGAGAATGTGCTCTGCTTCACCAACAACATTCCGCAGCGCGATGGCGGAACGCATATGGCCGGCTTCCGAGGCGCGCTGACGCGTCAGGTCACCTCCTATGCGGATAGTTCCGGCATCACCAAGAAGGAAAAGGTTTCCCTTCAGGGTGAAGATTGCCGTGAAGGCCTGACCGCTGTTTTGTCGGTCAAGGTGCCAGACCCGAAGTTCTCCTCGCAGACCAAGGACAAGCTCGTTTCCTCGGAAGTGCGGCCTGCCGTTGAAAACCTCGTCAACGAAGCGCTGAGCACCTGGTTCGAAGAGCATCCGAGCGAAGCCAAAATCCTCGTCGGCAAAGTCGTGGAAGCGGCGATTGCCCGCGAAGCCGCCAGAAAAGCGCGTGAACTGACCCGCCGTAAGGGCGCACTCGATATTGCTTCTCTGCCCGGCAAGCTGGCTGACTGCTCCGAGCGAGATCCGGCCAAGTCCGAAGTCTTCCTCGTCGAGGGTGACTCTGCTGGTGGTTCTGCCAAGCAGGGACGTTCGCGTGAAACGCAGGCCATTCTGCCGCTGCGCGGCAAGATCCTCAACGTGGAACGCGCCCGTTTCGACAAGATGCTGTCCAGCCAGGAAATCGGCACGCTAATTACCGCACTCGGCACATCCATCGGCAAGGACGAATTCAACGCCGACAAGCTGCGCTATCACAAGATCATCATCATGACCGATGCTGACGTCGACGGCGCGCATATTCGCACGCTGCTGCTGACATTCTTCTTCCGTCAGATGCCTGAACTGATCGAACGCGGACACCTGTATATCGCCCAGCCACCGCTCTATAAGGTCACGCGCGGCAAGTCCGTGCAGTATCTGAAGGACGAAAAGGCGCTGGAAGAATATCTGATTTCCATGGGCATCGAGGAAGCATCGCTGACCCTCGGTTCCGGCGAAGTCCGTGTCGGTGAAGATTTGCGTGAAGTCATTCTCGATGCGGTGCGCATGCGCACGCTGATCGACAGCCTTCATTCCCGCTACAGCCGTTCCATCGTGGAGCAGGCGGCCATTGCTGGCGCGCTGAACCCTGAACTTTCCGCCGATTCCAGCAAGGCTGAATCAACCGTTGCCGAAGTGGCGCGTCGTCTTGACATGATTGCCGAGGAAACCGAGCGCGGCTGGGCCGGTGAAGTCCTAAACGATGGCGGCCTGCGTTTCTGGCGCATGGTGCGCGGCGTCAAGGAAGTCTCGACGCTGGATATGGGCCTCATGGGCTCCGCAGACGCACGCCATATCGACCAGCTGGCGACCCGCATGGGTGACGTCTACAAAACGCCACCGGTGCTGCAGCGCAAGGATGGTACGCTGACGATTTCGGGCCCACGTTCGCTTCTCGACGCGATCTTTGCAGCAGGCCGCAAGGGTCTGTCGATGCAGCGCTATAAGGGTCTTGGTGAGATGAATGCCGAACAGCTGTGGGAAACCACGCTCGACGCCAATGTGCGCTCGTTGCTTCAGGTCAAGATTCCAGACGCGACCGACGCCGACAGCCTGTTTGCACGCTTGATGGGCGATGAGGTGGAGCCGCGCCGTGACTTCATTCAGGAAAACGCATTGAGCGTCGCCAACCTCGATATCTAATGTTTGCCTGTGGATCGTCGCAAAAGACGATTCACGTGAAACAGAATTTTAACAAAAGGCCCGATGGATACTCCATCGGGCCTTTTGTCTGTCCTGGACTAGGCGAGTGATTTTCAGTCCGCCTTGCCTGTAAAGCTGCCCTCGAAGGCAACATCGGCCAGCGGCAGCCGGTTGCTCGGCACTTCACGTTCCGCGAGATTGTCCGGCAAGGTGCTCCGGTCCGTCATCGTGCCAATCGCGACAGCTGCCTCGACCACATAGCCTTCTGGCACATTCAAAGTCTCAACGATTTTGTCCTTGAAAATACCGGCCATGCCGTGGGTGTGATAGCCGAGCATATGGGCCTGCACGGCGAGCGAGAACCACGCCGCACCAGCATCGAAGGAATGGGTTGGTGCTGGCTTCTTCTCGCCCTCGCGGGAAACGCTATAGCTTCGCGAAATGATGAAAAGCAGAACTGACGCGTTCTTCGCCCAGACCTGATTGCCCTCCATCAGTAAGCCAACGAACTTCTCCCAGTCCGCGCTGCCCTTATGGGCGTAAACAAAGCGCCATGGCTGCAGGTTGGACGCAGAAGGTGCCCAATGCGCTGCATCGAGGATCGTCAGCAAATGCTCTTTCGGCATCGACTTGCCATCGAATGCGCGCGGCGACCAGCGATCCAGAAACAGAGGTTCGACCGGATATTCGGACTGGCGGTTGTTGCTGTGGGTCATTTCATCTCCTCGACAGTTTTCAGTTCCATATGGATGGTTCAAAGCGGACTGTGCCACAATTTTGCATCAACAACCCGCCAAATAGATGTCGCGGGCTCGAACGACACAAAGAAACCTTCCGCCTGTAAAAGCTAGAAGGGGTGACAAGGATAAATAGTTCGTTCATATATGCATAATCTTGTATGATAACCGGGAGAGAGTTCCATGAAATTGATGCGCGTCGGCCAGCCGGGCCAGGAAAAGCCAGCCATTCTGGATGCAGATGGCAAGGTCCGTGATCTTTCAGCGCATGTGAAGGATATTGGCGGCGAGGCGATTTCGCCTGAGGGCCTGAAGAAGATCGCAGCCATCGATCTCTCCACGCTGCCGGTTCTTTCGGATGACCGCATCGGCGCCTGCGTTGCCGGTACCGGCAAGTTCATCTGCATTGGCCTCAACTATTCGGACCATGCGGCAGAAACCGGCGCGAAAGTGCCGCCTGAGCCGGTCATTTTCATGAAGGCGACATCCGCCATCGTCGGTCCTGACGACAATGTCGTCATTCCACGCGGTTCGGAAAAGACCGACTGGGAAGTCGAACTCGGCGTGGTGATCGGTAAGACCGCAAAATACGTCTCCGAAGCGGACGCTCTCGATTACGTTGCCGGCTATTGTGTTTCCCATGACGTTTCGGAACGCGCCTTCCAGTCGGAGCGGCAAGGCCAGTGGACCAAGGGCAAATCCTGCGACACTTTCGGCCCGATCGGCCCATGGCTCGTGACCAAGGATGAAGTCACCGACCCGCAAAATCTCAGCATGTGGCTGAAGGTCAATGGCGAAACCATGCAGAACGGTTCCAGCAAGACCATGGTCTATGGCGTCGCCAATGTGGTGTCCTATCTCAGCCAGTTCATGTCCCTGCGTCCGGGCGATGTTATTTCCACCGGCACCCCGCCCGGCGTCGGCCTCGGCATGAAGCCACCACGCTTCCTGAAGGCGGGTGACGTCGTGGAACTGGGGATCGAGGGTCTGGGCAGCCAGAAGCAGACCTTTGTTGCTGATGTCTAAGTCAATGCGTCACTGAGAGGTTTTCCACCTCTGCTCCCGCTATCGAAGCGCCATCGGGAAACCGCTGGCGCTTTCTGCATTTTGTGCAACTGCGAAAAGATGCTATCCTGTAAAAAAGACTGCGATCAACGACGGGAGGCGTTCATTCGTGTTTTATCAGCTTTATGAAATGAACCATGCGGCCATGGCGCCGCTGCGTGCCAGTGCCGATCTTATGCGTCAGGCCTGCAACAATCCCATGAACCCGCTGTCCAACACCGCCTTCGGGCGCAGTCTGGATGCGAGTTTTGAAGTGTTCGAGCGTCTGACCCGGCGCTACGGAAAACCCGCCTTCGGGCTGTCTTCCACCATGATCGATGATCAGCTGGTCGCCGTTCAGGAAGAAACAGTCTGGGCGAAACCCTTCTGCAATCTCGTCCATTTCAAGCGAGACTTGCCGTTGGGCCGCAAGGCGGACCCCAAGATCCTGCTGGTCGCCCCCATGTCCGGCCATTACGCGACCTTGCTGCGTGGAACTGTAGAAGCACTGCTGCCGTCTGCCGAAATATACATCACCGACTGGCTGGATGCACGCACCGTGCCGATGACAGAAGGCGGCTTTGATCTTGATGATTACATTTCCTACGTCATCGATATGCTGCATCACATGGGCGAGGGCGTGCATGTCGTTGCTGTCTGTCAGCCATCCGTTCCGGTTCTGGCTGCGGTGTCTGTCATGGAAGTAGATGGAAATGCCTTTGCACCGGCATCCATGACGCTGATGGGTGGTCCGATCGACACGCGTATCAAGCCCACCGCCGTCAACGAACTGGCCAAGGGAAAATCCATCGACTGGTTTCGCGACAATGTGGTGATGCAGGTGCCATGGCCGCAGCCGGGTTTTGGCCGCACGGTCTATCCCGGCTTCCTTCAGCTTTCCGGCTTCATGTCGATGAACCTCGACCGGCATATGACCGCGCATAAAGATTTTTACCTGAACCTCGTCAAGAATGACGGTGATTCCGCAGAGAAGCATCGCGAGTTCTATGACGAATATCTGGCGGTGATGGATTTGACCGCCGAATTTTATCTCCAGACGGTGGAGACGGTGTTCATCGAACACGCTCTTCCCAAGGGTGAAATGCTGCATCGGGGCAGGGCGGTCGATCCCGCCGCTATCAAACGGGTCGCGCTGTTTACCGTAGAAGGGGAGAATGACGATATTTCCGGCGTAGGCCAGACCAAGGCCGCCCATGATATCTGCGCGAATATTCCCGCGGACAAACGGGAGCATTACATGCAGCCGGATGTCGGACATTACGGTGTGTTCAACGGCTCGCGGTTCCGCCGCGAGATCGTGCCGCGTATGCTGGAGTTCTTTCATAAGCACGAGCGGACTGCCTAGCAGGACAGATAGCTTTTTCCGGCGCGAATCGCTATGAAGGGCGATGTTTTCGCTTCTCCGAAAGTCCCCAAAATCTCCGGCACCCGGCAAAGCTATGCCTTCCCAGCGTAGGATGGACGTTGGTGGGCGCAGCCTGCCCATCACCATCAAGGAAAATCAGCGCGCTACCCGCATCACCCTTCGCATTGAACCGGGTGGCAAAGCGCTGAAGATGACCATTCCCTACGGTCTTCACCACCGCGAAGTGGATGACTTTCTGGAGCGGCACAATGGCTGGCTAAAAGCCAAGCTCTCCAAATTTTCAGAAGAAGGCAGCATGCGAGATGGCGGCATAATCTCCATCCGGGGCGTGGCGCATCGCATCGAACACACAGGCACATTGCGCGGCGTGACGCAGCTGGCGAAGAATGCCGAAGATGAGGCGGTTCTTCGGGTCAGCGGATCTCCGGAACATATGGGCCGCCGTATCGCAACTTTTCTCAAGAAGGAAGCGCGTTCCGATCTGGAACGGCTAGTGGCCTTTCATGCCAAGGCAGTGGGCAAGCCGGTGCGCTCCATTTCCATGAAAGACACCCGCAGCCGCTGGGGCTCCTGCTCGCATGAGGGCAATCTCAGCTTCTCGTGGCGCATCGTCATGGCGCCGGAAACTGTCATCGATTATCTGGCGGCGCATGAAGTCGCGCATCTGCGGGAAATGAACCACGGGCCGAAATTCTGGGCGCTGTGCGAGAAGCTCTGCCCCCATACCGAAGCCTCTAAGGCCTGGTTGAAGCGCAACGGATCACAACTCCACGCAATCGATTTCGAGTAAATCCTTTCAAAATGGTTTGGATTCACGTGAAACATTCGCTCCGTCCGCATGCCTGTTTCGATTTGGCTCGACTCGACGCCTGTTTCATGGCACCTCGCAATTCATGAGGAAGGCCATGACACCGGATATCAAGATTTGCGGATTGAAATCTGCGGACGCTATCGAGCGGGCCGTGAGACGTGGCGCGAGCCATATCGGCTTCATCTTCTTCGAAAAGAGCCCGCGCAATATCGAGCCTGACATTGCAGGCAAGCTGGCCGATGCCGTGCGTGGCAGTGTCAAGATCGTTGCCGTGACCGTCGATGCCGACAATGACGAGCTGGATGAAATCATCGATCTCCTGAAGCCAGACATTTTGCAGCTGCATGGCAGCGAAACGCCTGAGCGGGTGCTGAACGTCAAGGCCGTCTTTGGTTTGCCGGTCATGAAAGCGTTTTCCATACGCGACGCCGATGATCTTGCCAAAATCGATCCCTATATAGGGATAGCCGACAAGTTTCTGTTCGATGCCAAGCCGCCAGCGGGTTCCGATCTGCCCGGCGGCAATGGCGTGTCCTTCGACTGGACCTTGTTGCGCTCTCTTGACGAAGGCGTGGATTACATGCTTTCCGGGGGGTTGAACAAAGACAATATCGCTGAAGCCTTGGAAGAAACCGGGGCGAGGGGAATAGATGCATCTTCCGGCGTCGAAAGCGCGCCGGGTGTCAAGGATCTGGCCATGATCGACGCATTTTTCGATGCGGTTCGATCGGCAAGGCCGCAGGGAGTTTGAGAGTGAACGAAACGCTGAAACCCAACTCGTTCCGCGCCGGTCCCGATGAGGACGGACGCTTCGGTATTTACGGAGGCCGCTTCGTTGCCGAGACGTTGATGCCGCTTATTCTCGAGCTGCAGGCGGAATGGGACAAGGCGAAAACCGATCCCGAATTCCAGGCCGAGCTGAAGCATCTGGGCGCACATTATACCGGTCGTCCCAGCCCGCTGTATTTCGCCGAACGGCTGACCGCCGAATTGGGTGGCGCAAAGATTTACTTCAAGCGCGAAGAGCTTAACCACACCGGTTCGCACAAGATCAACAACTGCCTCGGCCAAATCCTGCTGGCCAAGCGCATGGGCAAGACCCGCATCATCGCGGAAACCGGTGCCGGCCAGCACGGCGTTGCCTCGGCCACGGTCGCGGCCCGCTTCGGTCTGCCATGCGTGGTCTATATGGGCGCGACCGATGTGGAGCGTCAGGCACCGAACGTGTTCCGCATGAAGCTTCTGGGCGCGGAAGTCGTGCCCGTCACGGCTGGCCACGGTACGCTGAAGGACGCCATGAACGAGGCGCTGCGCGACTGGGTCACCAATGTCGATGATACCTATTATCTGATTGGCACCGCTGCCGGTCCTCATCCATATCCAGAAATGGTTCGTGATTTCCAGTCCGTCATCGGTGATGAAGCCAAGGTGCAGATGATGGAGGCCGAAGGCCGCCTGCCGGATCTCGTTATTGCAGCCGTGGGCGGCGGCTCGAATGCCATCGGCATTTTCCATCCCTTCCTGGATGATGAAAGCGTCAAGATCGTCGGCGTCGAAGCGGGCGGCAAGGGCCTCTCCGGCGAAGAACATTGCGCGTCGATCACCGCCGGTTCGCCGGGTGTTCTGCACGGTAACCGCACTTATCTGCTTCAGGATCAGGATGGCCAGATCAAGGAAGGTCACTCCGTCTCTGCCGGTCTCGACTATCCCGGCATTGGCCCTGAACATTCCTGGCTTTCCGATATCGGTCGCGTGGAATATGTGCCGATCATGGACCACGAAGCTTTGGACGCATTCCAGATGCTGACACGCCTCGAAGGCATCATCCCGGCACTCGAGCCGAGCCATGCTCTGGCAGAAGTCATCAAGCGGGCGCCAACCATGGGCAAGGATGAGATCATCCTGATGAACCTGTCTGGCCGCGGCGACAAGGATATCTTCACCGTCGCTAAGCTTCTGGAAATGGGGGCGTAATCATGACTGCACGTATGGACAAGCGCTTTGCCGATCTGCGCGCTGAAAACCGCCCGGCTCTGATCACTTACTTCATGGGTGGCGATCCGGATTTCGAAACCTCGCTGGGCATCATGAAGGCATTGCCGGAAGCCGGTGCCGATGTGATCGAACTCGGCATGCCGTTTTCCGATCCGATGGCCGATGGCCCCGCCATTCAGATGGCCGGTCAGCGCGCGTTGAAAGCCGGACAGACGCTGAAAACGACGATCGATCTGGCGCGTCAGTTTCGCAAGGGTGACGACGCAACGCCGATCGTTTTGATGGGATACTACAATCCGATCTATATTTATGGCGTCGAAAGGTTTCTGGATGAAGCGTTGGCCGCTGGCATCGATGGCCTGATCGTGGTCGATCTTCCGCCTGAGATGGATGACGAGCTTTGCGTTCCGGCGCTTGAGCGGAACATCAATTTCATTCGTCTGGCAACGCCGACGACGGATGACAAACGCCTGCCTGCCGTCCTTAAAAATACCTCAGGTTTTGTTTATTACGTCTCGATGAACGGCATTACCGGTTCGGCTTTGCCCGATCCATCGTTGATCTCCGGCGCTGTCGGGCGTATCAAATCGCATACCGGCCTTCCTGTCTGTGTGGGCTTCGGCGTCAAGACGGCGGATCATGCCCGCGCAATCGGTGCTGTTGCCGATGGCGTGGTGGTGGGTTCCGCCATCGTCAACCAGATCGCCGGAAGCCTGACTAAGGATGGTAAGGCCACCAATGACACTGTTCCCTCCGTGACAACACTGGTAAAGGGACTTTCAACGGGCGTGCGTGCATCGCGCCTTGCCGCTGCCGAGTAATTGGTTCAGCGCAGATAGTCAGGAGTATTAGACGTGAACTGGATCACCAACTACGTACGGCCTCGGATCAACTCCATGCTTGGCCGCCGGGATACCCCGGAAAACCTTTGGATCAAGTGCCCGGAAACGGGCGAGATGGTTTTTCACAAGGATCTGGAAGAAAATAAGTGGGTCATTCCTGCTTCCGGTTTCCACATGAAGATGCCTGCCAAGGCGCGCCTTGAAGACCTTTTTGACGGTGGCGAATACGAAGCCCTGCCGCAGCCGAAGGTGGCTCAGGACCCGCTGAAGTTCCGCGATTCCAAGAAATACACCGACCGTCTGCGTGACAGCCGTACCAAGACCGAGCAGGAAGACACGATCCTTGCAGGCGTCGGCAAGCTCAAGGGCCTGAAGATCGTCGCCATCGTGCACGAGTTCCAGTTCATGGGCGGCTCACTCGGCATTGCCGCAGGTGAGGCCATCGTCAAGGCGTTCGAGCGCGCCATTTCCGAACGTTGCCCGGTCGTCATGTTCCCGGCATCTGGCGGTGCGCGCATGCAGGAAGGTATCCTTTCGCTGATGCAGTTGCCGCGTACCACGGTTGCGGTCAACATGCTGAAAGAAGCAGGCATGCCTTACATCGTCGTGCTGACCAACCCGACAACGGGTGGTGTGACCGCTTCCTATGCGATGCTGGGCGATGTGCATATTGCAGAGCCCGGTGCCGAAATCTGCTTTGCGGGCAAACGCGTCATCGAACAGACGATCCGCGAAAAGCTGCCTGAAGGTTTCCAGACATCGGAATATCTGCTGGATCACGGCATGGTCGATATGGTCGTGGATCGGCGCGAGATTCCCGATACGCTGGCTAGCCTGTTCAAAATTCTGACCAAGGCACCTGCCAACACAGCGACGGACGTTTTGCCTCTGGCTGCTTCCGCCTGACGCCTGTCACGACTGGCTCCGGAGGGGCTGATGACGGATATGACGACGCCTGCCCACAGCGAGGCAGAACGGATCATCGAACGGCTCTTGGGGCTACACCCCAAGGGCTTTGATCTTTCGCTGGACCGGATCACCCGCCTTCTGGAAAAACTCGGCAATCCGCACAAAAGATTGCCGCCCGTCATCCATGTGGCCGGTACCAACGGCAAGGGTTCGGTAACGGCCTTCAGCCGCGCGATTCTGGAAGCGGCGGGTCTCGGCGTTCACGTCCATACATCTCCGCATCTGGTCAACTGGTACGAGCGCTACCGCCTCGGCATTCGTGGCGAAAAAGGCCGCTATGTCGAAGACGCGGTTCTGGCCGATGCGCTGGAGCGCGTGGCCGCTGCCAATGACGGGCAGATGATTACCGTCTTTGAAATCCTTACAGCCGTCACTTTCGTTCTGTTTGCTGAACATCCAGCCGATGTCGCCATTATCGAGGTTGGCCTTGGCGGGCGCTTCGATGCAACCAATGTCATCAGCAACCCGGCAGTCTCGGTCATTATGCCGATTTCGCTCGACCATCAGGCCTATCTCGGCGATAGCGTCGAACTGATCGCTGCGGAAAAAGCCGGGATCATGAAAACAGGATCACCCGTCGTCATCGGCCATCAGGAATATGATGCCGCCCTCGATGTGCTGGTGAACACCGCTGAGCGCAAGAAATGCCCGACAGCGGTTTACGGGCAGGACTATTCCGCCCATGAAGAATTTGGCCGTATGGTCTACCAGGATGAGTTCAGCCTGGTGGATGCACCGCTGCCGCGCCTTCCCGGTCGCCACCAGCTCGCTAACGCTGCCGCCGCCATCCGCGCCGTCAAGGCCGCAGGCTTCGAGGTCACGGATCGGATGATCGAAAAGGCGATGGCCTCGGTCGAGTGGCCAGGCCGTCTGCAACGCATCACGACAGGCAAGATTGTCGAACTTGCACCGCCCGGTGCGGAAATCTGGATCGATGGTGGACACAATCCCGGTGCCGGTGAGGTCATTGCCGAAGCCATGGCCGGTTTCGAGGAAAAGCAGGCGCGCCCGCTGTTCCTCATCGCCGGTATGATCAACACCAAGGACCAAGTCGGCTATTTCAAGGCCTTTGCGGATATCGCCCAATATGTCTTCACGGTGCCAATCCACGGCACGGATGCCGCCATCGACCCCGTGGTGCTGGCACATGCCGTGTTCGATGCCGGACTGGTCGCCGCCCCGACATCGTCGATTGAGGAAGCGTTGGAAGAACTGACAAAACGCCTTGCGCCCGGAAAACCCGCACCGCGGATTTTGATTGGGGGGTCGCTCTATCTGGCGGGCAATGCACTTGCTTTGAATGGGACAGTTCCGAAGTAGGCCGTTATCACGCCTGGAATTCGCCACCGTGCTCTAAACGCTCCACCGTCACCCTCGGCCTTGTGCCGAGGGTCTGACGAATCCCAACCTTCAACATGGGCAGATCCTCGGACAAGCCCACTGCTGTCCGGTTTAATCTCACACCCATTGCATTACCATCTGGTCTTTGTGTCGGTTGGTGCTGGG